>NZ_AP038923.1:0-4812 GCF_055397455.1 Psychrobacter sp. GTC18467 | reverse complement strand
TCGCACGAGAAGGCAAATATGCCAAGCCGAGCAATCACCAAGAAAAGCTTGAAAACAAAGGTCATGGCAATATGCCAAAATGGGCAGAGCATAACCCCAATTACTTTTGGCAAATGGCAGACGAGCACGAGCGCAAAAATGGCAGCACCTACCGAGAACACGTTATCGCCTTACCAAGAGAATTAAACCAAACCCAACGCCATGAGCTAATCCAAGACTGGATAGCCCAAGAAATAGGCGACAAACACGCCTACCAATATGCCATTCATAACCCTCCTGCAATGGACGGCGGCGAGCAGCCCCATGCTCATATCATGTTTAGCGAGCGCACCCTAGACGGCATTGAGCGCGACCCTGACCAGTATTTTAAACGCTACAACAGCAAAAACCCTGAAAAAGGCGGCGCAAAAAAAGCCAATACAGGAATGAAACCTGCTGACCGCAAGGCGGATTTGCTAGCCCAGCGCGACCGATGGGAGCAAACTTGTAACAAGCACTTAGCGCAAGCAGGGCGTTATGAGCGAATCAGCATGAAGTCCTTAAAAGACCAAGGCATAGACCAAAAGCCGCTAAATTTAACGATGGCTCAGCTTAAAAAACCTGAAATTAAAGCAGCCTATCAAGCGGTGCTAACAGCTCAAGAAAGTAACAATGAAGCAGACAGATGGCTTGCGATAGAATTTGATGACTATGATTTAGAAATCAGACGATTGACCGTACAGCAAGAAGTTGAGCGGATACGAGCCGATCGAGAGCAAAAGCATTTATCGTTTATGGAGAAGATGCAACTCAAAAAACAGCAAGTATCTACCCCAGCCCCCCAATACATATCGTCTTCAAAACCAGAAGATGAGCCGCAAAAGCCCTTATCTTTTATGGAAAAAATGGCACAACAAAGGGTAGAGCGTGAGCGAGCAGAGCAGGAAAGGCAGCAAGTCGAACTAACCCAGCAGTTAAAAGCAGAACAAGAAAGATCACAGCAATCGCAGAATGAATCAAAACGTGACCAAGACAATAGCCCAAGACCTTTTTAAGAGAAAAGTATGAAAAACTTAAATACAGATATTAGTAATGACGAGCGATTAGAGGCGCTTTTGATACTTGCAGAACAGCAAGCAGGACACGCGAAAGAGCAGGGTGACATCGTAGGTGAACTTGTTGCAACACTTGAAACGGTGACTGCTCAATTACTCAAAAGCGAAACCGATAAGACTGATAATTTTAATGAGCGAGCCAAGCGAGCCATTGAACGCATAGAAAGCCTTGCTGAGCGCGTTGTAACTGAAAATACCCTTACCAAAACTGAATTAGTGAACGTTATTGCTAATACTGTGAATAGCTATTTTGTACGCAATCTTGCCACGAATTTAAGCAATGAGGTAAAAGCCAATATCCAAAACGCGATAGGGAACGTTGTAGGCGATTTGATTAGTAAGGCAGTACAAACAGACGTAAGTGACCTTAGAAGCGAAATAAGAGCAATTAGAGAAGAATTGCGAGCTACGGCAAACGAAACTAAGCAAATTGCTCAAAATATTAATCACCGACTAAAGGAAGGGGCTGATGAAATTGTGGGCGCGGGAGTAACGCAGATTTTAGATGGAGTGCAGGAAGCGACAGCAAGTTATCAAAACACTGTTACGCAGCTTGAGCGAGTGGCAAAAGTAACAGAAAACAAAAGTCGAAAAGTAACAGGTATGCTAGATGATATTAACGCCACGATCAAAGGCAATCACTACTGGTTTTTAGGAGCATTCTGTTTTGGTTTTGCCGTTTTTTGCATTATGTTCTGTGCGATTTTTTGGAGTATTAAAGTACCAAGCGACAGCGAAATAGCTTCACAAAAGAAATATCTAACACAGTTACAACAAGAGCAGCAGCGAATATTCCAAGTCAGAAAATATCAGCAAACACAACTTAAGGACGGTAGGGTATATATCCGAGTCAATACGTCTGAGTGCCTAAAGGATGATTACTGCCGGATGCGATCGTACACAGATAATTAATTGAACAATAGTCTTTATTTGAAGGTAACAAATTGCAAAAAACATACTACACATTTACACAATTGGTCTTTACAAGGCAAAAAATCGACATATTATAAAAACCATGTGAGACGAAATTTTTGCCAACGGCAAGAAAATCGTCTCCTAGATATGCCAAGCCCCCAAAGCTGGTAACTTTAGGGGCATTGGACTTGATGTGAAATAACTTTAACGTTCGCCAAGAACAATTTTTAGATACTTCACAGGATAAATCCTTATTATATTTTAAGGGTTTGCCTTGTGATGTGCAAGGCTCACCATGTATAAATTACAAAAAGTAGACCCGCAAGACTGGCAGAATGTCAGCACTCTAACACAATTCTACGCGGACTTAGCAACGAACCCCTATTGTAGCAACGACAAGGGTTTTTGCCATATTCGAAGCAAATCCCACGCCATAAAACACGCCTACATTCAGCCCAATCACCCCGAGATTATCAAGTGGCTAGTCTTTGACATTGACGACCCCGAAGCCCTATTCGCTTTCTGTGATAAGGGTCTACCGCGACCACAAATTATCATCAAAAACCCTGAAAACGGTCACGCTCATTACGCCTACAAACTCACAAAACCTGTCAACAAATGGCAAAAAGCAAGCAGCAAGCCTGTAGAGTATCTAGCCAGTGTTGAAAAAGCGCTACGATTAGCATTAGGAGCAGACAAGAGCTATAGCGGCAACCTGATTAAAAACCCTTGCCACACCTTGCATCACGTATATTTAACAGGCGCTCAACCGTCTTACACCTTAGCCGAGCTTTCCGAGCATTTAGACCTAGAAATTTATCAGCCGCAAGAGCCAGCCAACGATGAAGGCTATGGGCGCAACTGTGCCGTATTTAACCACGTTAGACACGAAGCTTACCCACTAGCGCAAACCCACAGCCAAAGGGAGCTTGAGCGCATTTTAACCGCCATTGCCGAGGAGTATAACCAACGCTTTGACGAGCCGCTGTTTCCCAATGAGCTAAAGCACATCGTCCGCAGCATCGTTCGGTATTGCAGCCGAAAGGACTTTACAGCAAGTCACAAGGCGTTTTCAGAGCTTCAGAGTCACCGTTCAAAAAAGAGATGGGGTGATAGCACCGACAAGCAAAAACAAGCCCTAGAAATGTACCAAAATGGCATTAAAAAAACGGTCATTTCAAAGGAATTAGGCGTAACCGCTAAAACCCTTACACGGTGGGGCTTACGGAAGACAAAAAAGTAAAAAAGGGACATGCCATAATCAGGTAATAGCCCGTAGGGGCTTTTTTAGGGTGGTCGTTAAGTTAATCTAACTAATAATCCTTGCTTAGGCTAGTTTGAAAAAACAAAAAAATAAATCATTAATTTTTAATCGTTGGGGGTCAATTACCTGAACCCTAAATCCAAGCCTAATTTGCTACTGTTTCCAATCTACCCCCTTAAACCTAACTTAGTTATGTGCTTATTTGGCTTAAATTTGACCGCTGGCAGCCTTCTGGCTGTGGCTAAGCTACCCTAGTACTATTTTAATATTTCAACGCCCTTACAGCGCATTTTAGAGTGTTGGCAAATTTAAATTTCTCATTGCATAATTAAATTCATGCAGTGCACTGGCAAATATAGTATAATGCACTAACATCATTCAAAAATGGGTAAATCATGACTGCTAAAACTAATGACAGCACATTCACCTGCCGAGCTGACAAAGATTTAATCGAGTCCTTCAAACGCATTGCCAAAGACAATAACCGCACTGCGAGCCAGTTAGTACGTGATTACATGATTGAGTATGTTAAAAAAAATGGTCAGGGAAGGCTTGATCTCAAATAACTTTCTCAACTTCCTATATCTGCCTTTACCACGTCCTTGTCTCTGTCTGATACATAGCCCTCGTTAAACGCTCTTATTTTCAACTGCCTTAAAAAATGGTCAATTCGCTCATCATTGCTAGCCATCGTCTCAAACGCGCTTTGCCAAATAATTTTACGCCGAGTCTCCGCTTTTCGCGCCTTTGACTTTTCAGCATCGACCAGCCGCCGAGCATCTGCCCGAGCTTTTGCCAACTGGTCAGCCTTACGCTCCGCATTAAGCAATACCGACAACTTACGGTTATCATCGTCACATCGGTTAAGTTTTTCGCCTAGCAGGATAATCAGTTTTTGCGTATCACTTGGCGACTTAAAACCCTTAAAGCGCTTTACCAAATCATCAAGATAATCCGTATCTATACGTGTCATATTTTGTTTTTCCGTATCAGCTATCTATTAATTCGTTCTCGCAATTTTTTAGCTTTCATTTTGCTTTCAGCTTCATTTGCATTTTGACAATTACTATCACTCTGTTTATTCACTTTACAGTCTTCTAATACCTGAGCGCGGATATCGTCATTTTCATATAAATAATCAGTAGTATAGCTTTCAGATTTAGAACCACATCCGGAAAGAACAGCGAGAGAAAGAATGCTGATTGTAGCCGTTAATGAGAGCTTATCCATTTAAATAAATTCCATAGTATTCAGTTATTGTTTGTTATTTCAGAAAGACTTATTATAGGGTAAATTATATGCTTAGTCGAAAGGTTTTTAACCTTGTTGAGGAAACAAGGCACGCTTAGACGTTTCTATATTATTCCCCTATCGGTACATAACATAGAAACGGCGTGACAAGGGACTAGCCCCTTTGTAATCCTCAGTCAGGGGCGACCCCTAACAACCCCAAAAAAGCAAAGGTAAGACTTATGGCGATAGCAAGACTTAGCGTAGGAATTGGCAGTAAAGGCAAGGCAAGCCCTCACGCCCAATATA
>NZ_AP038922.1:0-12994 GCF_055397455.1 Psychrobacter sp. GTC18467 | reverse complement strand
ACAGTTGCTGCAATATTAATACCACCAGTCGGCACGGGCTTCCCTGCAATCAATATCGGTTTATTGTTGGCTTCTTTTTTAACGGACAATAAATCACTGCCCTCAATCAACACCTCTTTACCGCTTAGATTGATGTCACCGCCAGCCGTTAATTTGACCACTTGCTCAGAGCCAAATCCTTGCTTTCCTGAATAACCTTTAAGGTGCAATTTGCCGCCACGAGCGGCTAAGGTTGCATCACCCATTGCATTAAGCGTCAGGTTTTTAGGGTCAATTACTAAGTTGCCCGCAGCACTGCTAATAACTAAATCGCCATTTAAGGTATTTGCCGCTTTTCCATCACTTAGTTTGGCGTTATTTTTTGCAAGTTTTGCGCTCCCTGTCGCATTGATGTTGGCATTACTGTTAAAACCAAGGCTGCTGGCTGAATTGATAATGACAGCGCCGCCAGTGATATTTGTGTTTTTATAGGCCTGCGCTGAACGGCTGTCTATTGACATGATTTCATCAGCCTGCAAGGTGGTATCACCAGCAATATGCTGCAAACTACTGCTCCATTTTGGAGCCTCCACTGTCCCTAAGTTTCTAGCGTAGCGTTCACCATTGGTTATCAGCTGATTGTTGCTATTTATTGTTAGGTGTTTGCCTGAGCTGATTTCACTGTTATTCAGGCGCATCAGGTTGCCCGACTTTAACGTGCTGCTGCCAGTTGATAGTGTTTTGGTATTGATAACATTTAAATGATTAGCCGCATCGATAACCATACCGTTAGCGGCATTGCCAGTGGCAGATAGCTCAGTATTAACTAAACTGATGTCGCCATCGCCATAGGAATTAACAATACCTTTATCACTTTTATCTGTCTTGGCAGTGGTGGTCTTGAGAGAAATGCCTTGAGCTTGAATTTGACTATTGCTAAGCGCTAGTCCCAGGTTACTATTGACGGTGATATTGCCAGTACTTTTTAATTGACTGTTAGCAATCGTTGATGCCCCTTTGGATGCTAAATTGGTATTGCTGATTAGCGGCTGGTTCTTAGTGATGGTGGTCAGATTATCAACATTTAAGTCTTTTTCAGTCTCGATAGCAATGTTGTCTGAGGTAAAGCGACTGCCACCAATACCAATGTTGCCAGTGGCAGCCAATATGGTGCTGTTGGCATTGGTGGTGAGGGCATTTACGTTTAACCCAGCTTGATTGGCAACGGCCGCTACTGCGCCTTTTTCACTGCTTAGCGTACTGTTGGTAATCGTAATGTCTTGGCCTTGAGTATTTACCGTGATGCCATCATTCGCTTTGAGGCTGCTATTGAGTATGCTTGCTTTTTTGCTTGTAATAGTCAGCTGTTTTCCGACACTGATAGGGAGGGTATTATTTTTGATGTCTGCCAGCTCATTGGCTTGTATCGCCGCTTCACCAGTAGCGGTAATATTGCCACTACTTTCAATAACAGCATTGCGACCAGCTTGTACAGCAAGGTTATTGGAGGTGATACGGCTGCCTGTTTTAATTGATGTATCACGTCCTGAACTGATGGTTAGGTTTTTTTGGGCTTGAAGCTGACTGTTATTTTGGATGATGGTATCGGCTGCAACGTTGGTATCGTTTTTCCCTGAACCAAGATACAAATCACCGCGACTGGTCACACTCGCATTATCAATAACGGTGCCGTTTTTAGAATAAACTGTCAGTTGGGCGTTGCCTGCTGAGGTTTTGCTATTGCTGTTTAAATATGCGCTGCGGTCAGCCTCTATAGAAATGCCGCCATTTGAGCTGACGATACTTTGAGTATCAAGATAAGTATCCTGCCCTGAATGCAAGTAAATATTGGCTTGTTTGTCAGTATTTAAATTTCGAACGTCCGAGCTGTTTGATATTTTTAAGTTGCCAGTTGCGTCTATGCGCACCACATTGGGCATGAGCTGCGTTGCTCCGGCATTATTTTTTTTCACAATGCCGCTACTTACCACAATGTCTTTATCGGCTTGTAAGTCAATCATGCCGTAACTGCTAACTGTACCGCTATGATGGATACTGCCGGTGGTTCCTGTTGAGCTGAGACTAACTAAACTCGTTTGTGCTTTGGTCGTTTCAATATTGCCTAAGTTTTCAATTTTTCCTGAGTTGGTCAAGATGATTTGTTGATTGGCCTTGATGTTGCCTGCATTTTTAACACCTAAGCCATTTTCCGTGCCAATAAGGTGAATAGATCCTGCATAGATACCACCAAGGTCGCTGACGTCTACCGCTAAAGTAGGTCGAACCCCTGATCCTGCAATTTTTGTGGCTTCTGCTGTATCGTAATCAACGCTGTTACTGCCACTAACGATGGTAACATCTTGATTGGCATGAATTTGACCGTTAATAGTGACGGCTCTTGCTAAGACATCAACGTAATCGGCTTGGTTTTTGTTGATGCCATTATAAAGTGCGCCGCCCAAAGCGCTATTGGCTGCTGAATTATCAAATTGAACGTGACCTTGCTTAACATCAAAGCCAGTCAAGTTTCCGGTACTATCTATCTTAGGAGTACCTGTGGTCAGTGTTGCCCGATTGGCGTTAATGAATCCGCCACCTTGGATTTGAAGCCCTGAGGGGCTGGCGATGATCACATCGGCACGCTGTCCGGCAACTTCAAGATTACCTTGAAATTTGACCGGCGCATTACTACGAACTTCGTTTAAAATCGTGTTGGCAGCGGCTTGAGCAAGGTATTGGTTTCCGGAAATAGACCTTGCTAAATGGGTATTTGCAGTGCCTATGCTGTTATTGAGTACGGCGCCATTGGTGCCAATATCAAATTGGTTATACGTGTTGTGAGATAAGCCGTTACTATTTGGAGTGCGAATGTTAATAATGGGAGTGCCATTAGGCGCTTTTAATAACGCTGCTCGCTGATTGATAGGCACATTAGTGGCGGTGTTTTGTATTTGACTATTGGCTGCTTGAGATTGGGTATAAATCATGCTTTGACAGCATAATACGGCTATGACCAAACGATGATAACTATACTTTTTTTCTGATTGGGAGGCAGCTTTTGCTTTTGAGGACTTTCTACCGTTGTCATTTCCTGCGGCTTTATTTTGACTTTTGGTGATCTCGCTGACTACCATCATCATGCCGCGGGCTTTATTAAAAATTACTCGATAACATTGTTTGTTCATATTGACAGTTAGCCTTAGCTGTTATGAGGCGTCATTAAATTGAACAATTGTAACTAAATAATTTGAGTAATAATAGTTTTTTCTTCTTATTATTAAGCCGATTTTTTATTAATTATTAGAGTTAGAGCGACAAGCCTTAATAGGTATTCTGCTATGGGGTTTTAGAAGCTATTGAATTAAGGTTTGATGGTGGTCTGTTTTAACTAGTTATATATACTTATTCTAAATCCGCCTGTAATGTCTTTATCTATTGATCGCGGTGCCTGAATACCTTTACCAATGAAGCCATCTAAGCTTATATTTTTTGAGTAAAGTCGAGTGCCAATACTGGTGCTCATTAAGTGTTTTCCTGCTAGATACTGGGTGCTCTCGCCGCTAACCCAGCCTTGATCTAAGGTGATATAAGGCATAACTGTGACTTGTCCTACTAACGGTATGATTCGGGAAATCTCTTGCTGAAGGAGCATGCCATTTTCACCTGATAGGCTTTGTTCTTCACTCAATCCTTTGGTGGTATAACGCCCACCAATGCTAAACCTGTCCTGCGGTGTCAAAGGCTGTGAACTATATTGACCGCGCCATTGAAGAGTGTATTGGTAGGCGGCATCATGCACAGTAAAAGGATGATTGACATTTAACTGGGCGTTCCAAATGCTTGGCTGAGAGACCGCTTCACTAAGGTAGCTTTCAGGGGCTTTTAGGGCTGATAACGCCCCTGTGCCTTTTTGATAGTATAAGTTTGCAGTTAAATCTCCTATCGCTCTTTGCCGCTGATGATGAATGCCTGCTTTCCAGCCTGAGGTTCGGCGTCTTTGTACTTCAATTTCTTGGTCGTCAAAGTAGTTTTTTGAGTTTTTGTGGTAACCATCAAAGCTGACGCTGGTTTTAGACAAGCGGTTTCTATGAATTAGCCTTTGTAATCCAATGACACTTTGGTTTGATTTGCCTTTATAAACAATATCTTGATTTAACCCTGCCAAGGTTTGGTTAAAATCATAGTCACTGTAGAGCAGCTGCAGCTGCCATTTTTTATAAGGATAACGGTAATTGATATACAGACTGTTGTTATCAGCAGGTTTTTCAGTCTGATTCCAAGGATCTATTGTGCGAGTGTAAGATACGTTCAAAACATCGTTGGCATTTAAGGGGTTATCAATACTGGTCGTTAAAGTCCCTTGGTATTTTCCTATGTCTTTATTTCCAGAGTCGTCTAGGCTCAATTGCCACTGAATAGGAGAGGTACGATTTTGTGCAATAACCAAATCACTATGACCATAACGCTCATCATTTTGACTGCTGATACTTGGTATGATGTCAATATTCGTAATGGATGACTGCGGCAGTCGAAAATTTTCTAAGCTGGTCTCAATATCTTTTAAATTGATCGTATCGCCTTGCGATAAGGTAAGGGCATTATGAACATTTATTTTTGGATGACTGTCCTTGGCATGCCATACCTTATGAAGCCGTCCAGGTGTGATTGTAACGACAAGTATGCCTTGGGTTAAATCTTGAGGCGCAAGAGAGGCTTGAGTGGTGATAAATCCTTGCTCTATCATCTCATTTTGTACTTGGCGCAGCGCGTAACTTAATCCTTGTTGACCAACGCATTGACCAAGGATTGTATTTTTACCCTGAGTTATCGGCGCTAAGACACTGGCGAACTGTTTTTTAATACCAGGGTCATTAGGCGTCTGAATCATTACTTGGTTTATCAAAAAACAAGGGGTTTCATCACGGGGCAGCTGCTGCAGGTGGGTTTCGATTTTAGGAGTACCCAACTGGACAAACGGCTGAGTTGTAGCGTTCTCTAAATTCTCAAGACGCTGTTGATACTGGTTATACTGCTGTTGCTCTATTTGGGTCAAATCGACCTGAGCATGAGCGTGGCAGCTCAACACGCCTATACCAAATAAGCTAACTATAGTCCATGATTGATATTGTAGAAGATTCGCTAAGGGCATCTTAAAATCTTAATAAAAAAATAAACAATAATTCTATATTATTTTGTTCTTAAGTTTTAATTATTTTTTATTGTACTCAGTATTTAAGGCAAATTTGGCTTAGTGATAGTTTACTACTGCCTGAATTTAGAGTATTAAATCAGTTCAATACTGTTCCAAAACTGCTCAAGATTAGCTATCTTTCCTATTATATTTTCTATAAAAAAATGTTGAAAATATCACATTTTTTCAATCCATTCATACCATTTTTATCGATAATGATAACTGGCTAATCGCTGTTTTTTTAAAGGTTGAATCTAGGTAGTAATTTATATTCCCAACCATTTATCTTGAAATAAAAATCGCCCAATCACAGCACAGATTTATAATTCTTTTCTTGCATTATCAGTACAGATATCACATCAAAAACCTTTAATACTCATTCAAATTACCTCACTCAAATTGGGCTTGGCTTTTGCCCCGCAGGGCGAACTTTACGGAGTTTTCAAACCAAAAATAGCACCCCTTGTGGGTCTTTTGGTTTGAAAACTCCTAAGTTCGCTCTTAACAGAGGGTTAAAAATCTGCAATCCCGCGAACTGACGCGTGATTGCGATTTTTGCGCCCTTGCTACCATCGTCAATTTTGGCTAGCATCCAGATTATCAAAATTGACTAAAAAAGGATGAGGCAATGTCGATTTTAGAGGGTGATATTTTTGCAGAAAAGCATAAACGACTTCAAGAGTTGCAAGATGAGTTGAACAAAGACAAAGCAGAGATTCAGCTGATATTGGGTGAGTGGTTGGCTAAAGCATTGGCTGATAATAATCAGGAAGTGCTGCAAGAAATCTTTCTGAGCGAATACAACAATGTGAAATAACTCAAAGCCAGAAGTAAGCGTTCTCAGTTGGCAATCGTTGCTGATAATTTGCAAAAAAATATTGAGAAAGGCTTGAAGGTGACAAAAAGTGATTTTAAGCCGCCTAAAGCTGAGGTTAGTTCTAAGTCGCAGGAGGAAACAACGCAAGCGGATTTGTATGGCGATCCGCTTACCCAAGCGGACAATGAGCTGAGATTTTAAGGCAATTGCAGCAGCGGTGGCGTATTTGGCTAGGAAATTAGTTAGCGAGTCATCATGGCAGATTTTGCTGAAATGTGCTTGGTAAGAATTTTGGTAAAATCTGTTATGTGGCTAAAACGCTCTGTAATGCGATTTAAGTCGCTTTAGAAACTTTCAGCTACCCTAGCATAAAAATTGCTTTTCAAAGGCGCTACGGGCATTTTAAGAGGCTTTCTGAACGTTTTTAAACTGCGCTTTGGTAGCCGCGCGGAATATTCTCTTGTTTTCCCTTAAATTCTCTAAGTTTTGCTTCCTCTGTCGTGATTGCTGTTGTAGTGCGCTGTAAGGCGTTTCAAAGGTAGCTGTGGTAGTTGCATACCAGAAGTTAGTTTCAAGCCTATTCTTGGGCTTCTGTGGCGGTTCTAGAGCTATTGCCAGTGATTGGTTCTTACCAAACTTAAAATTTCAAAAAAAAGCTTTTAAAAATTTTTCAAAAAAAAGAGCTGAATTGCCAGTAAATTTATGCTGAAAAGCTAAATTTTGCGATTGGCTCTTTTTTTATTATTTTTTAAATACTTTTTTAAAAGCTTTTTAGACCCCCTTGAAATCCTTATGTAGTATGGTCTGGATGGAACGAAAGGGGAGGGATTGACGCACGAAAGGGGAGGGATTGACGCACGAAAGGGGAGGGATTGACGCACGAAAGGGGAGGGATTGACGCACATGTAGGAGATTAAATTTCATTTCTCCTTTTAGGAGGTTTTTTGTATAATCTCCTAAATAGAATTTTAGATTGAGAGCTAATATGAACGATCAAAATAAAAACGGATTAGTTGTTCTGGATAACAAACTCATCCGAGCTTCATATCGACTTACTGTTAACGAAATACGCCTCATACTTGTGGCTATTTCTCAGATGCCGCGAGAAGATGAACAAATTGACCCAAAAAAACCTTATTACATTACTAAAGAAGATTTTGTGCGCTTAGGCGTTGATCCCAAAAACGTTGCTCGTGAGATTCGCTCTGCCTGTAACGATCTATTAAACCGAACTTTAGTTATGAACACACCATTGGGAGAATTTGGAATACATTGGGTGCAAAGTGTGCTTAATTTTAAAACAGAAATTTTTGAGAGGTTAAAACTGCAATACCCAAATTTCGATCAAGATGATGAGTTTGTCGAGTCTCTACGTCGGCACAATTTGCTAGATAGTCTTCCTGTTATCGCAAATAGCAACGATAACGTCGTAGCACGTGTGGTTTTGCACGAAGATATTATTCCTTATCTTTCAGAACTTAAGCAGCAGTTTACTCAGCTAATGCTCGACGATATGGCAGGATTTGCCAGTTTTTATAGTTACAGAATATATCTCATGATGATGCAGTTTCGAACAACAGGCTATTGCAAAATTCGTTTAGGTGAATTACGTGAAGCCCTTGGTTTAAAGGATAAATATGAAGCAACAAAAGATTTAAAAAAATGGGTCATTGAGACTGCAGTTAACGAAATTAATGAAAAATCACCTTATCAAGTCAGTTATAAAATGCTTAAAACAGGACGCAAATTTACTGATTTAGAAATCAAGTTTAAGCTTAAAAAATCAGCGTCAAAAGAAATCACCAAACGTAATCCTACGACGTTTGATCACCCACCTATCAATACAGAAAAAACGCCGAGTTGGCAGCGTAAAGGACTATCTGACGCTCAAATCAAAAAGCTTGCAATCTATAAAGACCAGTTTGTAGAAGCAAATACCCACCTACTGCGCGATAAAAACATCAGCTATTACGATGCATTCGAGGGCTTTAAAGATCAGCTACGAGATCCTGAACACGTTGGTAAGTTCCACATGCTGGCTGAATTTTTAGCTCTTAAAAAAGGGGACGAGTCACCAGAAGTCGCAAAAAAGCCAGCGCAAAGCAAGAAAAAAGCATCTAAATACACAACTAAAGTTAGCAAGAAAGAAGGCTTAACCGCTGAGCAAATTGAGTTTTTTGCCACCCATCCACAGTTTCAGATGGATCATCCAGTGAAAGGTTATGAGATTGGGAGTGAAGCCCAGATTAGCTATTTAAAGCTTGGGCTAGGATCAAGACCTGCGGATTTTTTTGAAACGGATTTTAGTAAATATATATAGCCAAAAAGACCGTTATAAGTAGTTCTGTTATAATGGTCTTTTTTAAGTAGTTCAAATAGCTATTTTGAGCCTAATTTAGTGGTTCTTTTGAGGTATACCTAAATTTCATAAAAAATAATAATAAATATGCTTTGTGATTTTAAATAATCTGCTAAACTGTGAATGAACTATTTTTTAGTTAAAAATTAAAGCTATTAGTTATATATTGAATGGTGTAAAACGAATGGATTCTATTGAGATTAATTTATGAAGTTGTATGCACTAGCGTTTACGCTACCTTTATTAACGGCTTGTATGAGCATGAAAAATGTTAATGAGCTACCAAGCGAGCTGATTTATCAACCGCCAGTTTCAGGTGCCACAGCGACGATTATGGGTAAGATGGAACCGCGACATACGGCTCTTGTCGGCGACCGTATTGCCTATATTATTGATATTGATGGCAAGCGCGTTCCTAAAGGCAAAAAGGAAGCGTATAGCGCAACTTGGGATAATGCCTATCCCATCACAGTGGGTGAACACACATTAACCGTTACTTACCGTATGGCAGGTCATTATACTCAGCCGACTAAGCTTACCTTTAACGCTGAGGCGAATAAAAACTATCAATTAGATTTCGTCACTGATATCGGTACGGCGTGGATGAGTAAAGACAGCTATGCTGATATTTGGATTAAAGATAAAGCAACGGGACAGCCTGTGACGGAGGTAGTACGAACTGCGCCACCACCTGCACCACGGACTATTTCTTATCCGATAATTATTAATAATTAATTGAGATGTTCATAAAAATAACTCTGATACCTGATTAGATTTATTTTGTTTTGAAGTTTTAGCTTTCAGGGAGAGACCATCCCGACTTCTGTGTAACAGCGATTTAGATTAAATGTCTGCTGATTCGTTCATCGAACATAATCACAAAGCGACTCAAAGCCGCCGTCCAGTTTCAAATCGGCATTGACCACTTTTTAGATGCCTGCTGCGTTGCCAAACAAACCACCTTAAACAATCCCTAATTAGAGAAAGATTCTCGATAACTAATTTATCAAATCAGTCGTACATTTAAAATTCTGTTGATATATTGCCGATTTATAATTTATTTTATTTAAAGAGCTATAAAATAATAAAAAATAAGGTTTTTCAAGTTGGTTTGTTGATGGCTTCAATATTTGCTATTTCAAATGTTGCTTATGCTGAGGTTGTATCACTATATAATATCAGTTATTTGCCATTTGCCTGATTCCAGCAATAACTATCTTTTTGCCAAGCTATTCTAACCGTAAAATCTTCAGGTACGGCTATTCGGTTTTTACTTAAATTTAAGCTTATATCATCATAACAATAGCTCTTAAAAATATTAGGATCATCTTGTACTCTTGGAGCGATTTCTTTCCAATAGACATGTGAATGAATATTTTTTTCGACTATATCAATATTTGTACTACTATTGTTATAGTAGTAGGTCAAGCTACTTAGCCCCCAGTTTTTAGTTAATTGAAAAATATCTTTAGGTTCACCTAAGCCTTTTGTAACTTCTAACATCAACCTATCTACTTTTACTTCCATTGTTTTCAATTTAGCATGACTGATAATTATATCGTCCGCTGGTTCACGGATATAACTGAAAACGTTCCAGCCTAGCATTAAGGCAAAAATTAAATAAAGAAGAATAGCTGAAGGTTTCATAATATACTACTTTTTAAGCAATTTATTGATCTCAGTACGAGATAGGGTTATGCCGCTATATACCATAGAACCTCCACTAATACCTATTTGAGGGTTTCCAAGTCCGTAGGTATAAATAGTATTTCCACCTTGAGTTCTAACTGTACCTACACAAGCATAGGCGCAGCCTTGTAATCCTACTGACGAGCCTAATATAATTCCGTCTATATCCTCAGGACTATAAACCTTGCTGCCTTGAATATTACCAAAGTTAACCGAGAATCCTGGAGAGCTTATTCTCTTAGATAGACCTGCATTTACATCGAATAACTTAGTATTATAAACTTTACCGTTTTTGTTGTTGATAATAATAGTTTCTCCTACTACACCAATTCCAACGTTTAAGATAGTCATCTCATTATATTGATATACATTTCTAATCTTAGTACCAGTTAATAGATACTTTGTCTGTTCTGGTGTTAGTCCGTTTTTTTGAGCATATTGTTGGCCATAGAAATTATTAGCTAACATGTCTGCCATGCCTTTAGGAAGTTCAGGAAAAGTAGAGTTATTTTTAACTGCTTCCCCAGCTGTATGAGCCGCTGTACCGACATCTACGTTGGCTAGCAGTGCGACAGAACCTGCCACCATTTTACTAGCTTCAATAATTTTTTGTCTTTGTATATCACTTAAAGCATTTGGATCATCAACCAAATAGTCTCCCAGCATCTCACCAACTGCCGCTCCAATAGCCCCAGCATCGCAGCTTTGTTGTTTGGCACTAGCAGTCGCACAACCAACCCCAGCAGCTACTAACTTATGAGCAAGGTTATTTGCAAAATCATTAGCATCGATTGGCTTTACTAATTCGGTGAATGTGCTAGCAGCAAATACATCAACTAACGAGTTACGTAAGCTATTTTTCAAAGCCTCTTCAAAGCTTATGCCATTGATAGCAGCATCAGCAACCGCTTGTGTCAGTCCCGTACCAACGCCATTTGCAAGCTTTTGACCAAAAGCATCTGTCGGGCTACTTCCAAGATTAAATTTAGCGCTTAATCCTGCAGTCAACGCGGAAGTTGCCACATTACGAATGGCAGCGCTGCTGGCTAACTGCTTAAGCGTTTTGGTAATATCTCCTTGGTTATTGATGAGGGTGACGGCAGCTTGAGACGCTAAAGAACTGAATGCTGCACTTCCTGCCGCTGAGGTGATGCCAAAAGAAGAAGCACTAAGAGCGCCTGTTCCACCTGTTGCCATACCAACGGCAATCGCAATCAGTGCCGCAGCCCCTGGCGTCAATCCTTCTTGCGTATAGTCCCAGTTTTGTTGAATTAAATTAACCTGCTGCCAGTTAATATCATTGGTCTTATCCAGTGCTGCTAGATACTCATATCCTGGTTGTTTAGACAGATTAAGGGCAATCTTACCCAGCTCTTCTGGACTTTTTTGAATATCAAGCTTGGCTTGGTTGTTACCGCTGATATTGACACTGACAGGAACATTGATAACAACGCCGTTGGGTGTGGTCATCGTTGGGGTTTGATTGAATTTAGGTAAAGTGCCTGTGGTAACAACATCCCCTTTGTCCACCGTTTTTTGCCAAACGGTGCTTTCTTTTTCCTGATTATGGGTGGTGGTAATTTGAGTGGTGATGGTGTCTAAAATGATTTTTGCTTTTGCATCAGCATATTTGCCAACACCCACTTGAATGTCATCTGGGTTTAAAGTGTCAAATACCGTCCCTTGTAATAAGGTGTTACCTCCAGATTTGGTATAGGCTTTACCACCTATGAGCTTTGCTGGTAGTTGAATCAGCTCTTGTCTTGTGTCATTAGTATGATCTTTATTATAGCGAACCCCTAAAAAGCTGGATTTCTTTTTAATGTCCGTGCTATTTTCATTAAGATTTTCTATTGCATATAGGTTCAGCGCTTTGCCTGCGGTTATTTCAACGCGACCTGTCGGCGCTGCTGTGAGCGCTGAGCCATAAATATTGATGTTGCCATCTGAAGTCAGTTTGATATTTTTTGCGGCAATGTCGGTGGTGACGGCATTGCTATTGTTAGAGGTGGTCGTGGTGGTGGTGACTTTCTTTTTGCCATACCATTTACGTGAGGTGCTGGTGGTTTGCGATCCATCCATAAACGCTGTTTGTGATGCCTCTAAATTAATATCACCACGAGCAGCATCAATATAAACACCGCCATTGCTTGATTTCAGCTCTGCACTATTTAAAATAACCGCATTATTATTCATTGTGGCGGTAGTTGCCGGTCTTTCACCTTGGGCTGATATCTTAATGTCATTTTTTGCAGTCAGGGTGGGCTGCTTAATCAGTTGATGATAGGAGTAATTCGGACCGGTCACAACGCCTTTACTTATATTGCCTTGTTGATAGATATCAGCAAGCCCTGTAATACGGATACTGTCATAATTGGTGCCAATGGTTATGTCGTTGATGTCTTTAGTTTCTGTAGGCGTAAGATTGCCTTGCGCCAAGATATTAATGCCGCCATTGCTGCTACTAATGTCAGCGCCTTCAATCAATACGCCTTGTTTGGCAGTGATATTAATATCTTTACCGGCGGTAAGGGTGGCAGCTTTGTGCTCAAAGCCAGTTGATGCTTTTTTAGAGGTCGTAAGCACTTGATTAAGATCAGTTAACAAGCTTTCCAAATCACCTTTTTGTGATAAATATGACATATACTTTTCGTATGTATCGCCTTTTATTACCTCAAGATACTTCGGAGCATATTGTTTTATAAAATCGTTATTGTTTTTAAGCCAATGAATACATGATCCGGTTTGGGAGGGGTGGCTGCTATTAACACAATAACCCATTACAGAATTCATAAGCTTAGCATTTTCTTCTTCATATATTTTTACCCATTTAGTGTCATAAAATGGTTGATTTAGCTCTGCCCGAGCTTTATTAATTTCAGAATTGATATTGCTGATTTTATAGTTTGACACATAATTACTAAAACTATTTTTAATGCCCTTTAGCTCGACACTACCA
>NZ_AP038921.1:0-26064 GCF_055397455.1 Psychrobacter sp. GTC18467 | reverse complement strand
GTGCGACAAACCTCGTTATATCGTGCGACAAACCTCGTTATATCGTGCGACAAACCTCGTTATATCGTGCGACAAACCTCGTTATATATCTCTATAAAGTTATAAAAAACAATTACTTAAAGGGTCTTAAAAGCTTTTAAAAGTAATTAAAAACATTAAAAGCCTTTTGGCTCGTTTCACCTATCAATGAAGACCAACGACCTTTTAGTAAACCACCATCTTTAGTTACTAAAAAAAGGAGGAATAGTAAAACTGAAATTTGATTAAAAATTAAAAGCGATTGCAAATCCAAAACACTTAGCATCTAGCTACTGCTTTTTTAAAGCCTATAAAAATTTTCCGCGCGGCGATTTTTTAGGCAAAAAAAAGCCAGCCTATTATTGCTGTTGTGAACAGGGACTTAAAATTAAAATAATGCAAACATAGCCAATAATAATCGTTATATTGCAATGATAATTATTTTTACGCAAAATGGCTTATTTATAACTGGTTGAGCGGCTAATGATTGACCTTAATACCTCAGACCCTATTGGCGCTGCTTGGCTCATCCGCTATGCCAGCATATCATTGGCTTTTCCTCTATATATCAGTAGCAGTATTGGCGGGCGGCGACAAACGTACAAAGATGGCAATATCACCCATAATGTTTATCAAGAATCAGCGAGACCGCCAGATAGTGTTATTGCTCATTTACAGTTTCACATTCGCCATGAGGTGATAAGTTTAGAGCTATTAGCCAGACTGTTTGAAAAAATAGGGGCGAATGACGTCCAAACATGGGTCAATAGCGAACCCACCGGCAGCTATGCTCGCCGAACCGCTTTTTTATATGAGTGGCTCATGGATGAAGCTTTAGAAGTGCCTGATAAGTTAGGGGGCAACTATGTAGATGCTCTTGATGACCAAAAACTGGTGACCTCAAGCCCTGATCATGTGATTAAAAACACGCGGTGGCGTATTAATGACAATCTGGCAGGAACCCGTGATTTTTGCCCTATGCTGGTAAAAACAGAAGCGTTTAAGCAAGCTTTAGCGCTTGATATCGCCAATATGGTTGATAAGTTAAAAGATGAGTTTGGTCAAGATTTGCTCATGCGAGCATCGGTATGGATGACGCTTCGTGAAAGTAAAGCCAGCTTTGCTATAGAAGGTGAGGGCAAAGAATTAAAGCGTATTGAACGTTTTGCAGATGTGATGGCACGGCGGACGGGTAAGGGCACAATTCCGCTTGACCCTACCCAGTTGGCAGCGCTGCAGCAAGAAATACTAGGCAGCAAAACCGTCGT
Organism: Psychrobacter sp. GTC18467; assembly: GCF_055397455.1. Taxonomy (NCBI): domain Bacteria; kingdom Pseudomonadati; phylum Pseudomonadota; class Gammaproteobacteria; order Moraxellales; family Moraxellaceae; genus Psychrobacter; species Psychrobacter sp. GTC18467. Next base: position 24,778 of record NZ_AP038921.1, on the reverse strand, counting down.
TCAGCATTATGGTCTTCGACAATCCCCAGTTTTTGTATCGCAAACTCAAATTAACGGCTTTAAAGAAATTGTCCATTATATTGCGCCACCCTCAGAGGACATTGCTGCTAAGTTAGCGGGGCTACAGGCTTTTATCCCAACTCGCCGTAAAACCATGCCTCTCTAAGCATGGATATAAGGCGACAGTCATTGACGTTTAAAGCGGCTTTAAGCTTGCTAAGACTCACTAAATCTATCAAAATCAAACCATGAAAACACTTAAACTCAGGCTTAAAGACAAACACGCAAGGCAGCTTACTCAATTAAGCGGTAAGGTTAACTTTGTTTGGAACTACGTCAATGAGTTGAGTTTTAAGCACTTACAGCGAACTGGAAAGTTTTTTAGCGCTTACGATTTGGCTGAATATACCAAAGGTAGCGGCGAATATTTAGGATTGCATTCACAAACCATTCAAGCGGTTAGTGAAACCCACGCCAAAAACCGAAAGCAGTTTAAAAAAGCCAAATTAAGATGGCGAACTAATAAGCCTAAATCAAGCCGTAAAAGCTTAGGTTGGATACCGTTTAAAAAGAGTGCCATTAAACACCTCGCCACACGCCAAAGCGGTAAAAAGGCGCTTAAATCAACGCTTCAGCTGTCACTGGCTAAAGGTCAAAAGCTGATTATTGAATTGTTTGACAGCTACAATTTAAGCCTATATCAAATTAACACCCTTGAGTTGGTTCAAGATACAAGAGGTAGATGGTACGCCTGTATCACGGTCAAAGCCCAAGCTGACGCTAAAGTCCAAAGCGGCAAAGGTCAGGTCGGCATTGATTTGGGTTTAAAAGAAGCGGCGACTACCTCAAATGGTGATATTCTCACCGTCAAACAAACTCAAAAATGGGCGGCAAAACTGGCAACGGCTCAGCGCGCTAAGAACAAACAGCGTGTAACCGCCATTCATGCCAAGATTAAAAATACCCGTAAAGACTTAATTCATAAATTCACCACCCAATTAGTCAAAGACAATTCACTGATTGTGGTTGGTGACGTAAAATCAAAACCATTCACAAGTAAGAAAACCAAACTGGCTAAATCGACTTACGATGCGAGTTGGTTTGAACTTAAACGGCAACTGGACTATAAATGCAAGTATGCAGGTTGCCGTTTTGAGATCGTGAATGAGGCTTACACCACCCAAACCTGTTCAAGCTGTCGCCAAATCAGCGACAGTAGCCCTAAAGGGCGGCAGGGGCTTGGAATGAGAGAATGGACTTGTGAGTGCGGTGTCACCAATGACCGCGATATCAACGCGGCAAAGAACATTCTTGCGGTCGGGCTTGACCGTCTAGCAGTAGGAATCACCTCTCTTTAGAGAGGTGAGGAAGTCAAGACCCTTATAGCACGGCAAAATCCATTGCCACGGCTATGCAGCGCGATAAAGCTCAGATTACTCGGGCGTTGAATGAGTTGTTAGCTGCAGACTTGATTGTTAAGCAAAAAAATCCTCAAGACGGTCGCAGCCAGCTATTAAAGTTAACGGCTAAAGGCGATGAGGTGATTGCAAAGCTTGATGCTATAGAGATTTGGGCAAGAAAAAGGCTCACAAAAAATATAGCTTCAAGTGATCTTGAGCAGTTTATTCAAGTCAGTCGGCGCATGATTGATAATGCGGCAAGCCGCCCTTTTGATTAAGTAAATAATAACTTTCGAACCTTCATTACCATTGGCAGAAATTGATGAATACAACCCACAATCAACAGCCTGTAAGCGAAGTGATGACCGTCACAAAAAAGCAATTTTTGACGCCCCACTATATTCGTATTTACCTTACTGGTCAAAGCGACACCATTGCCAATATTGCCACCATGACGGTTGGTGTTAACAATAAAATAGCCGTTCCTATGGATAAGTCGCAGCCGCTTGATTTAAGTGACCGCGCCAATTTCGTCATTCGAACGTATACCCACCGCGGCGCTGATATCGAAAATCAGCAAATTTGGATTGATTTTGTCGCTCATGGGGATGAAGCGCCGGCTTCAGGCTGGGCGACTCACGCTCAAGTTGGCGATGAGCTTGGGGTCATGATGAAGGCAAAAAGCAAAGCCTTGCACCCTGATGCTGATCATTTTTTATTGGTTGGGGATGCCACCGCCATTCCGGTGCTTGGTGCTATCCTTGAAAACCTACCCAGTAGCGCCAAAGGTCAATGTCTCATTGAAGTTCACGGCAAAGAAGATGAACAAGACCTGCCCACTTCAGCAAATATTGAGTTAACATGGCTACATAACCCTGACCCCATGCAAGGCAGCCCATTGGCCGCTGTCGTTAAGTCCCTTGAACTGCCAAACGCTGATCAAAGCCGCTTTGCTTATGTGGCTTGTGAATTTGCCTCAGTCAAAGCCATTCGTCAATATTTAAGAGGGCAATTGGCTTGGTCAAGAGATGAGATTTACGCCTTTTCTTATTGGAAATCTGGAGTTGCTGAAGACCAGTCCGCCAGTGACCGCCGCGCAGAAAAAGACGCTGACGAGCCAAAGTTATAAAAACCCCTTAAAATTATGATGTGAGCCTGAGGTATCGTAGGTCAACCCTCCCCTCAGGACAATGGCGAGAACCCTGCTACTAGGCAGGGTTCTCTTTTTTTGAGTAAATAAGTAAATGAGTGTTTGAGTTCTTACTCAATTACTCAAAATAAACCAAAGTATTATCAAAGTGAAAAAATATGACTCAGCAAAATCCAAGTTCCAATAGCAATTAACGCGATACCGCCAAATATCTCAGCTTTTTGCCCCAAGATTTTGCCAAGCGCTTTACCTAGTAAAATACCTAACGTCACCATGATGGTGGTTGCCATCCCAATCAATGCAGCTGCTAATAAGATATTAACCTCAACAAAAGCAAGGCTCACACCAACCGCCAACGCGTCAATGCTGGTGCCAAACGCCGTTAAAGACAGCGTTAACAAAGAAGGCTTATTTACTGATGGCGCTGTATCTTCGGCATCAGGCTTTAACGCCGATATCAGCAAATGCAGTCCTAATCCTGACAAAATTGCAAAAGCAATCCAGTGATCCCAAGCTTCAATAAACGAGGCGTCCACAAACGTGGTTGCAAATCGACCAATCAGCCAACCGATAAGCGGCGTGATTGCTTCAATTAAGCCAAAGACCAATCCGATTTTTAAAGCGGCGATAAAGCGTGGATGCGTAAGGCGAGCGCCTTTTGCAATGGCTACAGAAAAGGCATCCGTTGACATAGAAAATGCCAAAAAGAGTAAAGCGATAGGGTTCATAACAATCTCTTTGGTCGAGTACAAGTCCACGACATAGCCACCCTCTCGACCTGCAGAGCGGTTATATCGATGGTCTTGCCAACCAAAGCGGTGTTCGTACCATGGCAATGTGGCCAAGTATGTTGACACGAACGCTTTCAAGGATTGAAAGTAGGCTACTCCCCAAAGAATGCTTAGAGTAACATTTCTACTTTAAAAGTCAATAATTCGGTTAAGGCAACCGATTTTAACTTATCGTTTGACTCATCATTACTTTAAGCTGATAAATCATACAAGGGCTAATATAGAGCTAAGTTTTTATAAAATTTAATATTAAAATAAATAACTTAATTACTCAAATAAGTAATTACTTAAAAACTCATTTACTCATCACATCATTTACTTATATACTCAATTACTCAATTACTCAATTACTCAAAAGGATTCACCTGATGAAGGTCATTGCAGTGCTCAATCAAAAAGGCGGCAGCGGGAAGACGACGATTGCCACTCAGCTTGCTCGTGGACTTCAGCTAAGAGGCTTTAGTGTGCTGCTTGTGGATAGCGACATGCAGGGGAGTGCTCGGGATTGGCGAGCGGTTGATGAGGACAATCCGGTTCCGGTCATCGGTCTTGACCGGCCAACGCTTGATAAGGACTTAAAAAGCGTCAGCGATAAAGATTTTGTGGTGATTGATGGCTCACCACAAGCCACAAGCCTTGCCATATCAGCGATTAAAGCGGCAGATTTTGTGCTCATTCCGGTTCAGCCAAGCCCTTATGACGTTTGGGCAACCAGTGATTTGGTCGATTTGGTTCGCCAGCGTATTGAGATGACTGACGGTCAGCTGCAAGCGGCATTTGTGGTATCACGAGCCATTCAAAACGCCAATATCAGTAAAGAGGTCACTGGCGTTTTATCAGAATATGAGCTTCCGGTACTTGATACCAAAATCTATCAGCGGGTCATTTACCCAAAAACGGCAGCGCTTGGGCAAACGGTATTTGATACCGACAGCTCAAATCCTGCGATGATAGAGATGAATGCCGTTTTAGATGAAGTTTTAACGTTTTTTAATGAGGACAAATAATGGCACTTTCAGCAGGACGGCCCAGTAAAAAAGTAAGCTCTGAGCTTAATCTTGACGATGTAACCGATAATCCAAAAAAGCAGGTTCGCGTCAATTTCAACTTGGATAAAGACAAGCACCGAGCGCTCAAGCAGCTGTCCCTTGATAGCCAAAAAAGTATCTCGCAGCTGCTTACTGAAGCGGTAGATCAGATGATTGCGAAACGGTAGTCAATATAAGCAAAATGACAGCAGGGGCTAAAAAACTTTTAGTACTTGCATGATTAAAATCTTAAAAGCGGTCAGCTTGCTCATCGTTTAAGTATTCTTTCATGGGGCGCTTATTAAAGGTCTCACAGTCTTTTTTAAGCCAAGCAGTCATATGAGCTATCCATGCCGCTGACGATCCATTAGCAGGGTTTTGCGGTGTCACTCTATGAGCATAATCATTGATAAATTTTTGACTGTGAACAATCCGCGCAATTTGTTTGTCGGATAAGCCGTCTATGGTGAATAAATCACCGTTATTGGGATCTCGTTCAAGGCTTTTTTGACCTTTAGAACTCTTGCCTTTTGCTATCGCGCTATCCTTTAAATCTTTGAAACTAAAAACAATCTCAGAGACAACCCGTCCTTTTTTGTTTTGGGTATAAGTAATTCGGTAGGAGGTGTGTTTTTCTATATCTTTAATGGCTTTGTTAATCACTCTGCTCTTAAAGTCATTAGTTTTAGGATATAAATCAACACAATTAAACTTCTCTCTTAAAAACTCGATAGTATAAGCTTTCTGTTTGTGTTTTTGGTGCATACAGCTTGCAATTAACTCAAACAAAACAATGCCATAGCTGCCTAGGCTTATGATCTGTTGTCTTTCATATTTGGTAAAAGGATTGGATTTATCAAAGACAGTCAGCATTTCAACAACGTCGTTGTGCAAATCAACATGAACTTCGCCTAGCCCATCCTGATACACCGACTTCGTTAGCCAGCTGACTTGTATTTTAGATGGCTTTTTTTGATTGTTATAAAAATCCCAAAATATATAACTTTTGTTTGTCAATGATATGCAGGTTTTTTCTAACTCTTCATAGTAACGCTTACTTTTAATCCCATATTCTTTTTGAAAATCTTGAACTCTGACGGTAAAAGTCCGCTTATCGGGTTCAATATCAACCGCTTTACGTATTAGTGGCGATAAAAACATAATTAATCGCCTTTCATTCAATTCCAAATCACTAATGGCGTTTAATAGGCGATTTTGTAGGACAATCCAGTTCTCACCATAAATTCTCGTAGCTTTTTGTGGGGTAATAGTCTCTACAGCATGGTTTGTCGCAACTTTAACTGTTGGATGTACGGGTTTTCTATTTTCTTCTATAACTACTTGTCTTTGTTCTTCGCTAGACAATATCTTGCCGATAGCATTTAGCAAAAATTCTTGTCTAGCAGGTTCAGCTGAGCCGTAAACCATGTCATACATTTGCATGGTATTTTCAAGCTGCTTTAATAGCTCCGGCGTTATCGGAGACAGGAGTACATCGACCATGGATTAGTACCTTGAATTAAGATTTACAAGAGTATAATGCATATGACGCAATTTATAAACCTAGTCGTCACATACCCCTTATATGTCGTCATTTTCACCCCCTGAATGTCGTTAGCTAACCCCCTAAACATCGTCATAATCCCCCTGAATGTCGTTATAAAAAAAATTTTTATTCCATTTAGCCCAAGTAAAATCAAGGTATACAGCGATTATGGAAATTTGCACAAAAGCTTTTAAAAAGCTATATAAAGAAATAAAAGGAAACGTTCTTAACTGACCTTGTGGATAACTTTGAGTTCTCCTCATTTTTGCCACTTAAGAACTTTAGATTTTTTAAAAAACTAAAGCTTAGCTCAGGCAAAAACGGTTCAAACCTTTCAAAAAGTTAAGGATATAGCTAAAAGCAAACCTTGGTAGCCTGCCTCTACAGGAACATTCCAAGAGTGTGATAATTCATTTCAGCATCAAAAAAAATGAAGCCATGCCTCAGAGAATTTAAAGTAAAAAAGAAGAATATTCCGCGCGGCTGCAAAGCCTGAGTTTGAAACCATTCAGAAACGCCTAGAAATGCCCCGTAGCGCCTTTGAAAAACAGTTTTTATCCTAGGGTAGCTGAATTCATCTAAAGCGGCTTAAACGGCATTGTGGTAAGTTTTAATTGACTCGATCTGAGGTATTTTGACAAAACTAGAGAACAAAACTTGAGGTTTACGTTATAATGCTAAACCCCAAGTTTTTGATCGGTTTTATTGTTATACATCAAATCACCAAAATTTTTACCACACAGCTCAAGAATATAAAAATATTATTAGTATAATTTAAATATATTAACTTCACTGCTCTACGACCTCAGTTCAAGCTGCCTAACCGAAGCGACCCCGATTATGAAGGTATGGTCGTTGAGAAGAACAATGCTACAGGTTATGAGATTCAAGACATCGGATACACAGTCCTTAAATTTAACACCAAGGAAAAAAGTATTTCTTGTTTTTCAGGGCTGTAAGTAACTGTTTACATACATTAAAATCTAAAGAAACGCCAACCAATGATTGATCGGTTGGCGTTTTTAATTTAAATACTTATCAAAATCAGTGGTAACAAACTCTCTCAATCCAGATTCTAATCTAAACTTCAGGTAGCTAATATGACTTTCACCTCCAACTTCATAGCCTTTGATTTGATGGTCGATTAAAAATTGCGGATGATTGGCAAAAAAATCAATTTGCTCAGCGGTTAAGCCTTTATGTTTGCTAACTTTAGTTGTGTCTTCAGATGATTTTTTCTTATTTTGAACGGATTTTTTTGCTAGTTTTGGTGGCTCGTCACCTTTTTTAAGGGCTAAAAATTCAGCCAGCATGTGGAACTTACCAACGTGTTCAGGATCTCGTAGCTGATCTTTAAATTCCTCGAATGCATCGTAATAGCTGATGTTTTTATCGCGCAATAGGTGGGTGTTAGCTTCTACAAACTGGTCTTTATAGATTGCAAGCTTTTTGATTTGAGCGTCAGATAGTCCTTTACGCTGCCAACTCGGCGTTTTTTCTGTATTGATAGGGGGGTGATCAAACGTCGTAGGATTACGTTTGGTGATTTCTTTTGACGCTGATTTTTTAGGCTTAAACTTGATTTCTAAATCAGTAAACCTGCGACCTGTTTTAAGCATTTTATAGCTGACTTGATAAGGTGATTTCTCATTAATTTCTTTAATAGCCGTATCAATCACTCGAACTTTTAAATCTTTTGTTGCTTTATATTTCGTACCTAAAGCTAGCATATATCGCAAGTCTTTTAACTTTATTTTTCTATAGCCAGTTGACTTGTACTGCATCATAGCTTGGTACAATCTCATACTATATGAACTGCCAAAGCCAGCAACGTCTTCTATATTAAATTGAGTAAAGTTTTTTCTAAGTTCAGATAAAAAAGGCACAATTCTTTCATTAAATACAAGCCTGACAATAACATTTTCATCATCTACTGGCGGATTCAAGCTGTCGATAATGTTATAAGCTTTAAGCAATTGAATATACTTACTATAATCTTCTGGATTTGGGTATTTAGCTCTTATTTTCTCTTCTGCGTTTTTGTCGTAACGCAGTACTTCAGATAGCCAATGAAACTCAAGCTCGCCAATCTCAGTGTTAATGAATAGCGATCTTTTCATCAAATCCTTTGAAGCAGATCTGATTTCTCTAGCTACGTTATCTGGATGAACACCCAATCTAATAAAATCGTCTCTTGTTACATAATATGCTTGTTTCGCGTCCACGAAGGATTCTTTAGGTATCTGAGCTATAGCAGACAGAATTAAACGTTGCTCGTTTAATGTTAAGTCATAGGCTGCATTAATTACAGCATTATCCATAACCACTAAATCTTTACTCATATTTAAGCCTAAATATTACCTAATTAGGACAAAATATATCATTGTCCTACTTAGCCGTCAATCCGTCCTACTTAGCCGTCAATCCGTCCTACTTAGCCGTCAATCCGTCCTACTTAGCCGTCAATCCGTCCTACTTAGCCGTCAATCCGTCCTACTTAGTTCCTTCCAAGCCACGTCCTGTAAGCATCTCAGCGGGGTCTAAAAACTCTTTTAAAAACTATATAAAAAATAATAAAAAAAGAGCCAATCGCAAAATTTAGCTTTTCAGCATAAATTTACTGGCAATTCAGCTCTTTTTTTTGAGAAATTTTTAAAAGCTTTTTTTTTGAAATTTTAATCTTGGTAAGAAATAATCACTAGCAATAGCTCTAGAAGCGCTTCAAATGCCCTAAAACAGGCTTGAAACTACACTTTGGTATGCAACTACCACAGCTACCTTTGAAACGCCTTACAGCGCACTACAGCAGCAACCACGATAGAGGAAGCAAAACTTAGAGAATTTAATGGAAAATAGAAGAATATTCCGCGCGGCTGTCAAAGCACAGTTTAAAAACGCTCAGAAAGCCTCTTAAAATGCCCGTAGCGCTTTTGAAAAGCGATTTTTATGCTAGGGTAGCTTAAATTTTCTAAAGCGTCTTAAATCGCATTACAGAGCGTTTTAGCCACATAACAGATTTTACTAAAATTTTCAGTACCCCGATTCAGTAAAATCTGCCATCAAGACTAGCTAACGGATGATTATCCAAAAGCTCCACTGCTACTGCAATTGGCTTAAAATCTCAGCTCATTGTCCGCTTGGGTAAGCGGATCGCCATACAAATCCGCTGGCGTTGTTTCCTCCTGCGGTTTAGGTTTAACCTCAGTTTTAGCTTTAGGCGGCTTAAAATCACTGTTTGTCACCTTCAAATCTTTCTCAATGTTCTTTTGCAGATTATCAGCAACATTTGCCAGCAAAGAGCGCTTACTTTTGGCTTTGAGGTATTTCACATTGTTGTACTCGCTTAGAAATATTTCTTGCAGCACTTCCTGATTATTATCAGCGAGTGCTTTAGCCAACCACTCGCCCAATATCAGCTGAATTTCTGCTTTGTCTTTGTTTAACTCATCCTGCAGCTCTTGAAGCCGTTTGCGCTTTTCTGCAAAAATCGCAATCGCGCGTCTTTTTGCGGGATTGCAGATTTTTAACCCTCTGTTAAGAGCGAACTTGGGAGTTTTCAAACCAAAAGACCCATAAGGGGTACTATTTTTGGTTTGAAAACTCCCAAGTTCGCCCTGCGGGGCAAAAGCCAAGCCCGATTTAAGTGAGGTGATTTGAATGAATATTAAAGGGTTTCATGTCGGCGTATCGCCTGTAACGCGCGGTAAAAAACATAGCGTGGTGGCAAAGTCAGCTTATAATTCTGGCTCAAAACTGCGCGATGAAAAAGCCGGTTGCGTTCATGATTATTCCTCAAAAAGCCGTGAAAAAAAGATTCAATTGATCGATAAAAACGAGACGAAAACAGAAAAGATAATTGAGAAAAACGTGGTGCTCTCGGCTCTCATTTTGCCAAAAGAAGCAGCGGGAATTTCGGTGAACCGCGAGCAGTTTTGGAACGATATTGAAGCGATTGAGAAATCAAAAAACGCCCAATTGGGAACAGAAATTGAGGTGATGTTTCCGCATGGATTAAATGCCGATCAGCGTATTGTCTTGATTGAAAAATATTGTCAGCATTTAGCGGATCGCTATAACGTCTTGGTTGATGTCAGTATCCATAATCCTCATACCCATTTGCAAACAAAAGCAGGTAAAAATGGCAAAGTGGTTGAGGTAAGTGAGGTCACTAAGGATAACCATCACGCCCACATTTTACTGCCAAGCCGTGAAATTTTGCCGAGTAATGATAGAGGTTATACTTTATCCAAACGCAAAAACTGGTCGCTTTGGGCAACGAGTGAACGGCTCAGTAAAGGGCTAAACAGCCGCGGCGATGAGCTAACCTTTCAGCGACGGTTTTGGGCGGAGTGCTGTAATGAGATGCTGCCAAAGAATGCTCACATAAGCGAAAAATCCTACCGAGAACAGGGAGTAACTCGGCTGCCCAAAATGAAGCTTGGTAAGTCGCTTTACAAGGACTTGCTAAAGGGTAAGCGCTCCATCATTTCTGAATACAACGGGGTCATTGATCAGCTAAACGACTATATTGAAAAAAATGGGCTGATCATCGATTACGGCGACGACGGATGGCTGTGGTTTTAAGTAGATTAAAGCCCAATCTTATTATGCCATTATAAATATATGTATTATCTATTAGAAAGTATATCTAAGTCTAAAATATAGTCTGCATTGAATAATTTCAAATCGGATATATTAACTTCATCTCCATTTGAAGAGGTTTCTGCAATAAGTTCAACAACTATATATTCTGCAAAACTTGAATAGTGCTTAAGCTCCAATCCAGTTTCATAAAGCCAAATAGCATATTCATTATCAACTGTTTGTTCATAAGGTAGCATCAAAGTTACAAACTCTACAAAATCAGACGCACTAATTAGTAATAATTCACGGTAGCGCTTCTTAATCTCTAAGGGAAAAAACGAAAATAACGAATAACTTGGAAACCGATTTATATAATTGCTTGGTTTGTCATATTTATGACTATCACTAAAAGTATCTCTAGAAGCATTTTTTTTCGTTATGATGTAATCTTCTTTAATTACGTCAATCAATTCAGGATACTGTGTTGTACAGTAGTCTATAGCTGTAACATCAAGCAGATTAGCAGTGTTTGAATACGTAATTATCGAATTATAAATATCCAAACAGCCTGACAGATAAAAATCTTTCATTGATTTGGGAAGCGCGTATCCGAGCTTACTCTCAAGTGCCTCTATCTCAGATACACTCTGCTGTGACTCTTTCCTTGAGTCCATTAAACGCTCAATCTTAGTCTTAAGCTCAGACTGAATTACTGAAAAATTTTCAGAACGCAAATATATATATTGCTCAAGAAATTGCTCACTATTTGAGCAGTTGTCTATAAAGCTGTAAAAAAACTTTAGCCATGATAATTCGTTGCCAGTATAACCAGATTTGTAAGCAGTCATTTAAAACCCTACCTTACCTTTACGTGTCAAATAAAGACTCTTTGGTATAGCATTTGATGCGAGAACTAAAAACTTATCGTGATTAGCAGTACCATCTTGCTGAACCATTCTACCAAAAACACCACCGCCACCTGAATTATGAGATCCATTTATTAATCTTAGTGATACCATACTCCGATCAGCGCCTTCACTTTCTGACAGCCACATGCCTAAAAGCTCTTTTTTACCTTCAAGTCCAACGCCTAGCGCTAGGTAGATGGCTTTGTTGATGATTTGCTTGTCTTGGCGAACTTTGACGACAATGCAGTCCAAATAGACGATAGGATAGACACTGCTCAGTGGACGGTTCTGCCAAGCGGTGATGTCATCGATGATATTGTCCGTCACTCTTGAAACCAGACTGCTTGAGATGTCAACGTCGTAGATGTCTTTGATGCTCTCGACAATCTCCGTGGTGGTTTGACCTTTGGCGTAAAAGCTGATGATCTTGTCGTCAAGCCCTGAAATTCGGGTTTGGTGCTTACTGACAAGTACAGGCTCAAAGCTGCTGTCACGGTCTCTTGGCGTTGAGATTTCAAGATCGCCGCTGTCGCTTTGGGCTCTCTTTTTCGTGTGACCGTTACGTTTATCGGGCTTGTCTGCTTTCTCGTGCTTGGCATAGCCTAGATGTTCTTCCCTTTCAGCTTCTAGGGCGATGTCGATAAAAGATTGCATGAGCTGCTTTTGAAAGTCTTTGATGTCATCGAAGCTTTTCATGCTGCTAGCCATTTGCTGGGCAAGTTTTTTAAGGTCGGTTTGCTTAGTCATTGCTTATTCTCCTGTTAGGGGATTATAAGCAGTTACACAAAATTTGGGAAAGGCTCAAAAACCCGTTATTCGGCGGCTGTATTAAGCATTAACTGACTGAAAGCTGCTTAGGCTTTTGCTTTTCTTTTGGTAGGTTGGTAGCCCACCTTTGCCAAGTAGGGCGCATAACGTGCTTGTTTGTTTGGGTCTGCCAAGTCGTTGGCAATCATGGTTGCAAATTGTTCAAGGCTTGCACCAATGGGGGCTTTGCTACCAAGCTCATTTAATCCTGCAAGCTTCCTACTGAATAGCTCAATCTGCTTCTGTGTTAGCTTGATGAATGAGTCATCATTAACGAGTTTTTCAGTCGTTGGCTTTTGCTTGAATTTGAACGTAAAGCCAGTAATAGCGCGTCCTGTTTTGTGCTGCTCATATTCGGCGGTAATGTCAGTAAAATCGTTTATTTGGCTGATAGCAAGGTCTAATACACGCGCTTTGAAGTTGTGCATGGCTTTGTACTGCTCAGGCGCAACGCCTAGCTTTGAGCGTAATTCAGCAAGGGTAATCTTGTTTGTTTTGCCAACGGATTTCCATTGCATCATCAGCTCATAAAGTCTAATTGCATATTCACTTTGTAGCTCACTAACCTGTTTTAACTCGTATTCCGTGTATTGCTCAGTAAGCCTTGTTATCAGTGGAATAACGGCATCTGTGAATTGCAATTCAATCATTCCCGCCGTTTCAATGTAGCTTGCTTTTTGCACCCATCTAACCACGTGATGCGCGGGTTTTCCCGTTTGTTCGTGAATGTCGTCATATTCAAAGTAAGCTTCAAATAATCCTTGAACCGCGCTTTTCAAAGCATCGTATGACGTGTGTTTTTCGACTTTGAATTGTTCTTGATAGCTGCTCGCATGGATTTGTAGCACACCTCTAGCATCAATCATCTTTTTTTGTTCTCGAGCTTCAACGATAGCCAAAAAGATAACGCGCTGCTCAGGAATGCCAAGCGAGTAACTGGCATTGATTAATTTATTAGCTTTGGTCACTAACTTACCCATAGTTTTAACTCAATAATTAGCAGTTTAAGCAGCATTATAACATACAACTACAACATATAGTTAGTTGTATTACAAAGGTCGATAAACGTAGTTGAATGGGTCGATAAACGTAGTTGAATGGGTCGATAAACGTAGTTGAATGGGTCGATAAACGTAGTTGAATGGAAGCTACAGCCCAATAATGGCGTGGCTTGCAGCGAGCGTAAAAGCTGTTAAAAACTATTAAAACCTTTTAAAAACAAAGAACGCCACTTAACTGGCTCAATCTGTAGCTACCAATTAGAAACTTAAAAAGATTTCTATGGTTATTTTTGATAATTTTTGAATGATGAATTAAGCAAAATAATAATTAAAAAAAGGTTTCCGCGCGGTTCTATTTAAGTGTACCCTTTAAAGCCAATAATATTAACATATCGATATTAATTTCTGAGTCACATTGCGCTATAATACTACAATGTAGTATATGGGATCGTTTATGTTTACCATTGTTGAAACACCGCTTTATATCAAAATGGTTGATAGCCTACTAACTAAAAAAGAACAGGGCGAACTGCATAGCTTGATTAGCCATAATCCTGAAATTGGTGATGTTGTTCCTAAGAGCGGCGGTGTTCGTAAGGTTCGTTTTGCTCGGCAGGGTACTGGCAAAAGTGGCGGTGTCCGAGCGATTTACTATAATCGATTACAAAGTGGTGAAATCTTTATGCTCTTGGTGTATGCCAAAGCCAAAACTGAAAACATTCCGGCTCATATGCTTAAAGATCTGATAAAGGAGTTAGAGACATGGCAATAAAGACGATGAATGATTTAGACAATGTTGACTTGCCTGATCACGAGTTTACAGGGGATGAGCTAGGGGCTTTGTTGCTTGAAAGCATCAGACAGGCTAAGGCGGGGCAAGGCGTGGTACGTGAGCAAACTGCTGTGAATGAAGCGATTGAAGCCAGACAAAATGTAGGACTGTCACAGCAAGAATTTGCTGAAATTCTTGGAGTATCGGTTCGTACATTGCAAGCTTGGGAGCAAGGTAAACGCAATCCGTCAAAGGCGGCTAGCGTTCTACTGAAAATTGCGAAAGTCGAGCCTAAAGTGTTATTGCGCGTGGCTCATTAAGATGGTTTTTCAGTATACCCCATAAGAACCACTAAATCCGGCTCAAAACTGACCATTAGAACCATCTAAATCAGACTGCTATAATGAAACCACTTATAACAGTCTGTGAGCCCCTATGTTTATCCGAGCCTACCTTCGTGCCTCAACCAAAAAGCAAGACGCCAGCCGCGCCAAAGCTGAACTGGATCAATTTGCCAAAGATTACGGCCAGAAAATTGCCGCTTACTACATCGAAAACGAATCCGGCGCAACTTTAGCCAGACCTAAGCTTATGCAGCTGATAGAGGACGCCTCAGAAGGCGATATCATCCTCATTGAACAAATTGACCGCCTAGCGCGACTAAACCAAAGCGATTGGGATACCCTAAAGCAAAAGCTTGCTGATAAAAGGCTCGCCATCGTCTCAAAAGAGCTTCCCACCTCATTCATCGCCTTTCAAGCCGATCACAGCACCAAATTTATGGCAAGCATCCTTCAAGCCATCAACGCCATGCTGCTTGATATGCTCGCCGCCATTGCCCGAAAAGACTATGAAGACCGCCGCCACCGTCAAATGCAAGGCATAGCCAAAGCTAAACTTGAGGGCAAATACAAAGGTCGCGGCAAAGACCTTAAAAAGCGCAAAGTTATCGCCAGCCTTCTAAAGTCCGGTCACAGCTACTCAGACATTCAAAAGACAGCGGGCTGCTCACGGCATCTTATTGCTGCGGTATCTAAAGAACTAAAATCAGAAATCAGTACTCAAGCTTGATTTCATATAACCCTAGGGTTATATTATATTTATAAAAGTGTTTGAGGTGACCATGAATAGCCGTGACTTGATAAAAACCCTCCAAGCCGATGGCTGGTACTTAATTCGAACCACAGGTAGTCACCACCACTTCAAACACGACCAAAAAAAAGGGCTGGTTACCGTTCCTCATCCCAAAAAAGACTTACCCAAAGGCACCGTAAAAAGCATCTTAAAGCAAGCAAAGCTACCCTCATCCTAACCGTTAAACCACAGGAATAGGAGCACCGACATGTTATATCCCATTGCCATCGAACGCGGCGACAACCAAACCGCCCACGGTATTATCATTCCTGACATCGCAGGCTGCTTTTCAGCGGCAGACAGCTACGATGATATCTTTGAAAACGCCATTGAAGCCATCGCAGGTCACCTAGAATGCCTTGCTGAGGAAGGGTTAGATATTCCATTGCCAAGCTCTGTTGAAAACTACCTTGATGATCCAGACTATCAAGGTATGACTTGGGCAGTCGTCGATGTTGATGTCAGCCGCTACCTTGGCGCTACTGAAAAAGTCAACGTCACCTTACCTAGCCGCCTTATCCACCTTATTGATGCTAAAGTTGCTAGTAATAAAGAGCGCTACAAAAGCCGCAGCGCTTACCTTGCAGGGCTTGCAGAAAAAGACCTTATACTAAGCTAAAACTAAGCGCGACGTTAAAAAATGACTACTTCTCAAAAACAACAAAGGGCTCACTCGATAAGCCCTTTGTTATATAGTCAATCCGATTTAAAGCTGTAACAGCAGATATTGCTGAATAAATGATTGAGATTATTCTCACCCCAGCCTTGCCTGAGCTTTTTTACCTCTGCCCATTTGTGTTCAATAGGATTCAGATCAGGACTGTAAGGCGGTAGCCAGAGTATGCGATGGCCATGCCGGTTTAATAGCTTTTTGATGCGTTTATTCTTATGAAAGCGAGCGTTGTCCATAACGATGACACATTTGCGACCAAGCTTTGGAATAACGTTATTCTTAAACCAGTCGTAAACCACTTGCCAGTTGATGTTATGGGGAAATACGTCCACGGCAAACAAGCTTTTTTGATATAGCGCCCCAATGACGTTCGTTCTTTTTGTTTTTTGATAGTTATAGATATCGATGCAAGGTTTGCCTACTGGCGTATAGCCAAAAGCTCTGATAACTTCTTGCTCAAAGCCGCTTTCATCCATATAGATAATAGGGTAGCCTTGGCATTGATAGTGTTTCAGTTTAATGGTGTACTCTAATCGCTTAAGCCAACTTGATTTTGGGTGTTTAAGACTTTTTTTTGCGGGTATAGCCCAGCCGCTTCATGGCAGTTTCTACGCCGGATTTACTACAGCCCAAACGCGCCGCTCTTTCATAGTAGTAAGCGTCAGGATAGTCAGCAATGTCTTGTTTTAGTGCTTCGGTAGATATTTTGCGTGGTACTCTGACAATAGGTTTGATGCTAATGTCTTTTTTCCAGTTAATAATAGTGGTGGGACTCATATCATAAAGCTTTGCTGCGGTGCGCACGCTCATGCCCTGTTCAAGAGACTTTAGTACCTTTTTACGAAAGATAATGGGATAGGTCATAGTGATTAGAGAGCTTGAATTTATAATTATCGTAACATTTCTTGGTGGGATTTACTATATTTAGGGCGTGTCACTAATTAAGAAATAAGACAAGTTTTAGCAAAGGCTTTGATAGAGCTTTTCAATAGATTGTGTGATCTCTATTTTATCGAGGCTTCCAAATCCAAAACGTATGTGCGTTGATATTTTTTGCTCTTTATTAAAGAAAATACTTAGAGTTGAGTTGTCATTTTTAAAATTATCAAGATTTTTACCTTCTATAAGTTTTGATATATCGACCCAGATAGCGAGTCCTCCCGTAGGCAGCACAAACGACACATTATTGTTAAATATTCGCGTAAATTCTTTGGCAGCATGATCTCTTCTTTCTTTGTACTCTTGCCTGACTTTTCTAATATGCCTTTTCACCTCTCCTGATTCCATTAAATCAGCCAAGACGTGTTCTGTTATCGTATTGCCTTGCCTATCTATGAGAACGATTTCTTGAGCAGCTCTTTTTATAAAATGGCTGTCAGCAACGATATATCCTAGCCTTAAGCCTGGCGCAAATACTTTTGACATTGAGCCAATATGAACCACATTTTCAGAGTTATGAAGACTAGCTAAGGGAGGAATAGGATTAGTTTCATAATGAAATTCATGGTCGTAGTCATCTTCAATGACCACGAAATTGTGTAGTTTTGATAACTCTAGCAAGGCAAGCCTTCGATGCATTGGCAAAGTTACTGTCGTCGGATACTGATGATGAGGAGTAACAAAAATCCCCGCAACTTCATGGCTCGCTAAAATGTCACGTAAGTGCGATATGTTTAAACCTTGCTCATCTAATTTACATTTTAGAACTTTAAAGCCACTTGCTTCAAAGGCAGCTTGCGCAGGTAAATAGCACGACTCTTCCATGACAATAGCGCCTTCTTGAGGATCAAGTATCCTTGAAGCTAAATAAATTCCCATCTGGCTGCCTCTTACAATACAAATTTCCTGTTCAGAGCAATTAATAAACCTGTCGCTAGTCAGCATCTTTTTCACTGAATGACGAAGCTCAATAGCCCCTCGAGGGTCACCATAGCCAAGCTTAGAGTGCCGACTTAAATTGATACAAACTCGGCGATAGGTTCGTGCAAGCAGCGCATAAGGAATCAATCGCGCATCAGGAACGCCATCATTCTTGGTCGATAAATAACCAGATAAAACAATGGCATCTTGATATAGAGTTTCAATCAATTTAGACGATGACCGGGCTGTTTTTAGCGGGTTAATTAATTTTTTATCCGCCTCTAATAAGCTATGTTCTGGTAACGCGTCCGAGACAAACGTTCCTTGTCTTAATCGACTTTCAAGCCAACCTTGTACCTCAAGCTCCTCATATACCTGCTGAACGGTTTTACGGTTTATGCCTAATTGACTTGCTAAAGCCCGTGAGCTTGGCAGCTTTCGTCCTGCACTCAAGTGACCACTCTGAATACCTTCAGTTATATAGTTCAATAGCTTCAAGTGTAGTGTTCGACCTGAAACATCTTCTAACGAAAGTTGATTGTCCCAAAATATCAATATTAAACTCCTTAAGCTGGACCATCATAGTTTTTATATCTGGCTCTTTTTTTTAACCCAGAGTACCGTTAATCTGTCTTCATTGTCAAAACATAGTTTAAAGGGGATGTTAATGAAGACCATGACAATGACCAAAGAAACACTAATGGAAAAAGCTCAAAGCGACATGAGTACGCTTATTCAAGATATGGGTCTGACAGATCGTCAAAAGCTTGCAGCCACTTGCCGTATTTTATTTGATAAAGGACATGACTCTGGATTGGCAGGACAAATCACTTGTCGTTCTGAAACGCCGAAAACATTTTTAACCCAGCGCTTTGGATTAGGATTTGACGAGATCACAGCTGATAATTTAATAGAAGTGGATCAAGATCTTAATCCTTTAGACGGAGAAGGGATGGCCAATCCTGCCAACCGTTTTCACACCTGGGTATATAAAGAACATCCAGAAGTGAATTGCATTATTCACACCCACCCTACTTACGTTGCCGCGTTATCTATGCTGAAAGTCCCTCTCGTGATCTCTCACATGGATACCTGCGCACTGTATAACGATTGCTCTTTTGTCGCTGATTGGCCTGGTGTTCCTGTTGGCAATGAAGAAGGGCAGCTAATTTCTAATGCTTTAGGCAATAATCGAGCTGTATTTCTTGCCCATCACGGTCAACTGGTCACTGGCAAAACTATTGAAGAAGCTTGTAATTTAGCAGTCTTAATTGAGCGTGCTGCTAAATTACAACTGTTAGCTATGGCGGGTGGTGAAATCCAACCTATACCGCATCACTTGGCTCAAGAAGCGCATGACTGGGTGTCTACAGATAAAAGAAACAAAGTGAACTTTGCATATTATGTAAGACAAGCCCTCAAAAACCACAGTAACTTTCTTTAAGGATTATTCAATGAATTTAGCAGGAATCATCGGTTATACAATAACTCCATTTACTGAAAATAATAACGATATCGATTTCAACAAGCTTGAGACTGTGATTGATGTTTTACTTAATGCGAAAGTCGATGCTATAGCCGCTTTAGGAAGTGCCGGAGAGGCAGCCTATTTAAGTGAGAGCGAATGGGAAAGTGTAGCACGTCATACCGTCAACTATGTTGCAGGCAAAGTGCCAGTTGTCATCGGTATTGCTGAGTTGACTACGGAACAAGCTATCAAACGCGCTCAATACGCTTATAAGATTGGCGCTGACGTCATTATGTTATCGCCCTTTTCTTATTATAAATTGAGTGAAGATGAAATTTTCTTGCACTACAAAAGTGTCTCAGACTCAACGCCGCTACCCATCATGATATACAACAATCCGGCAACTTGCGGCGTCGATATGTCACCTCAATTTATGCTAAAAATGGTAGACCATATCGACAATGCTTGTATGATCAAAGAAAGTACAGGTGACATTCAGCGGATGCATAAGATTTATAAGCTATCAGATGGTCGCGTCCCTTTCTTCAATGGTTGCAATCACATGGCTTTAGAAGCACTGAATGCGGGTGCCGTAGGGTGGTGTACGGTTGCTCCTTGCCTTATTAGTGATCTACCAAAGCAGTTATTTGACGCTGTCAAAAATGGTGATAACGAAAGAGCTAAAGAGCTGTTTTATCAGCAGTATGAGTTTTTAGAGTTTATTGTTCAGTCAGGTTTAGCCGCTGCAGTTAAATCTGGAATGAGCTTACAAGGTACTGAAGTTGGTGGTCCCAGAAGACCTTTGTTACATTTAACTGAGTCGCGACAATCCGAACTCAAGGAAATGCTATCAAATCTAGTTAGCCTAGCTTAATTAGCTATCAACCTCTCCCATTTTGACTCAGTGAAGAGGGTAGGGTAAAATATTTTCAAAATCAATGCTTTAGATATCTGTTTTAAATAATAGAGAATAGGACGCTTATTGAATATCGAAGCGTCCTTTTTTATACGACTTACCATTTCAGTCTCCCACATCTTCGGGCTTTGACATCTACTGAAAAAACCAGACACTAGAACTGAATAAACTAAACGTCATCAGGATGAGAAAAATAACCATCTACAGCGACGAGTTTAAAGCCAAAGCCGCCCAAACTGCCTCGGCTGAAAGCTGATTTAAATCAGCTTTCAATCTTATGATAAACAATAATACCGAAAAGTATTGTCAGCTGAAGTTACTGCTGACCTACCACCATCAAGCGCGCTTCAGTTGCGGCAAATTCTTTTTCGCCTGCTTGCGCCGCAATGCCGCCAAAAGGCATCTGAGCAATGAGCTTCCAATTGTTTGGAATGTTAAACGCTTGAGCAACGTCTTGTTCAAAAACGGCGGAATAATGCTGTAAACTTGCGCCAATGCCCAAATTGCTCAGCTGCGTCCAAACGGCGTACTGGTGCATGGCGTTGGTATGCTCAGCATAAACCGGAAAGCTGTCGGCATAAATTGCAAACTGCTCTTGCAGCGCCTTGATGCCGTCGTTATCTTCAAAGTAAAGAATCGTTCCGGCGCCTGCGCGAAAGCCATCCATTTTTTGCTTGGTGCTTGAAAAATCGTTGTCACCGACAATCTGTCTTAAATTTGCCTCAGCAATGTCCCAAAGGCGTTTATGCGCCTCGCCGAACAGTACGGTAATCCGCGTGGTTTGCGAGTTAAATGCAGAGGGCGTATGCAAAATAGCGTGCTCTACCGCATCAACCACCGCTTGCTCAGAAACCGGAAGCTGGTCTGTTAGCGCATAAATGGTTCGGCGGTTTGCAAAAATATCTTGAAGGTGAATCGCTTCTTGAGTCATGAGTTGTCCTTATTGGTTGAAATTTAGCTTATTATTTGATTAAAAGTTACCTTGATTAAAGTCTTCAAAAGCTTGTAATACTTCAGCTTTGGTCGTCATCACAAAAGGTCCACCGCGAGCAATAGGCTCTTGTAAGGGTTTTCCGGCGATCAGTAAAAAGCGCGCCCCTTCACTGCCACTGGTCACTAACACTTCATCCCCGTGAGTTAACACGCCAAGACGTTTGGCGGTTAATTGCTGGTTTGCCGCATCAGTTTGGTCATTGCCCTCTTGTATCACACGGATATCACCCTCGATCACGTAAATAAAGGCGTTATGCGCTATCGGAAGCGATTGCTCAAACGTCGTTTCGGCAGGAAGGCTCACATCAAGATACGTCGGATACGTATAATGATTGACCACAGGACCCACCGTTCCTTGATTGGTGCGTCCTGAAATCACCCGAATTTGCGTGCCGTTATCGCGGCATTCAAGCGGCGTTGATTCAGGCGGAAACTCTTGATAGTTAGGCGGGCTCATTTTCGCGGCAGCCGGAAGGTTGACCCAAAGCTGAAAACCTTTGAGCAATCCCTCTTCTTGCTCGGGCATTTCTGAATGAATGATACCTTTTGCCGCCGTCATCCACTGAACACCGCCGGATTCGATAAGCCCTTCATGACCGGCATTGTCTTTGTGACGCATTCGACCATTTAACAGATAAGTTACTGTTTCAAAGCCGCGATGCGGGTGCGCCGGAAAGCCGCCAATATAGTCATTTTTATCATCACTTTCAAAGCAGTCGAGCAATAAAAAGGGGTCAAGAAAATTAATTTGCGGCGAGCCGATAATTCGGGTCAACTTGACGCCATCACCATCCGCCGTGGCAACACCTGAAAACTGCTGAGCGATGCGACGAAAGACATGATTATCTTTGTTTGTCATGACAACCTCCCCTTTTTTTTTGAAGTCACCTTATTATAGTAACTGTTGACCACGTGCAGATAAATAGCAATAATTGCAAATGTATGTTCTATTAAAAAGAACAATGCGGGGGTAAAGGGGATGCTTTGGGACAATTAGAAGATATGGCGCTGTTTGTTCGCATTGTGGACGCAGGCAGCATCACCAAAGCCGCTGAGCAGCTAGGACTTGCCAAATCCGCAGTCAGCCGCAGGCTTAAAGATTTAGAATGGCGCTTAGGCGTCCAGCTCATCAGCCGAACGACCAGAAAATCTAACGTCACCGAGTCCGGCGCAAAATATTATCGGCGCGCTAAAATTATTCTCGATGAAGTGAACTTATTAAATGAGCAAACCTGCGGCACCCCAATGCTTATTGAAGGGACGCTAAAACTAACCGCGCCGTTATCCTTTGGCTTGATGCACCTAAATTCGGTGATTCATGACTATGCCAACTTGCACCCGAAGTTGCGCTTTGAGCTGGATTTTACTGACCGAAACGTGGATTTAATTGAGGAGGGCTTCGAGCTTGCCATTCGCATTGGCAACTTACAAGACTCAAGCTATCAAGCCCAGCGGCTGACCATCATTCGCTCTGTTATTTGCGCAAGTCCTGACTATCTACGTCAAAACGGCATGCCAAACACGCTGGACGATTTAACCGCGCATCATTTTTTACAATATAGCTTAAGCCAAAGCCATGATTTAGCATTAACCGATGCTCAAGGTCAGCGGCATTTGGTTCCTACCGCCTCAAAAATGATGGCCAATAATGGCGATTTTTTGCTAGATATGGCGGTCAAAGGTCATGGAATTGTTGCCCTGCCGACCTTTATTGCTTATCAAAAACTCAAAAGCCAAGCCCTCGTCCCCATTCTTCAACAGTTTCAGCTGCCAACCTTCAACGCTTACGCCGTTTATCCACAAAATAAGTTTTTATCCAAGCGTAGCCGAGCGCTTATTGAACTGATTGCCGAGCGTTTCGGCACGAACCCTTATTGGGATGAAGATTGTGGATTTTCTTCAAGCATTCGTTAAATAGCTGAAATATTAAGTTTAAAATGTTTACCCGTAGGGCGGCGGTAAAAATAAAATAGAGTAAAGGTCTTGCTGTCATAAGCCCTTTGCAAAACTTACATTAATTAAGGAAATATCGCAATACGGTATGCAAATAGTTACCTGCTCTTGAGCAATTTTTTGCGCTCTGCAATAATGCGGCGGATTATTAATTCGTTTTTGAGGTAAGCATATGAAAAATTCAACTAAGCTTTTAATGGCAAGCGTTTTAGCAGCCGGAGCACTGGCATCAGGTTGCCAAAGCACGCCAAGCAATACCACCCCAACCCAACAAACCATCACCTCAAACGCACTGCAAGCCTATAACTGGCAGCTCGTTGATGCCAAATATAACAATGGCACCAAAGTCGCGCCATTATTTTTTGACGCCTCAAACCCACTCATTCTTGAATTTATGACGGAAGGCGGCAATAACTTTGTGAGCCTGCTTAACACTTGTAATAACATGGGCGCAAGCTACAGCATCGTCAACGGCAATGTTCAACTTAGCGGCATTAGAAGCACCCGAATGGCCTGTCCTGCCCCTCAAGCCAACTTTGACACGGCAGCTGCAGCAGCCGTTCAAGGCAAATACAGCTTGGGCAAAGGCGCCAATAATCAACCCGTATTGACCATCACAAACGCTGATCAAGTATCAACTTTTAAAGCGGTTGCTAAGTAACTGGGCGAGAAATTAGTCAAAACTCTACCAACAATCCCTCCCATTTAGACTTATCAAAGGGAGGGTTTGGCTTAAAAACCTTTAAAATCAAAATTTTGGTTAACTATTTTAAATAATCAAGAAGAGGACGCTTATTAAATATTGAGGCGTCCTTTTTTATGCGGCTTATCATTTCAGCTTCCCACAGCTGCGGGCTTTGATTTGCAGGGCTGTTTGGGCTTACCAAATGGTTATAATCGCTGATAAACTGCGGATTTTTGGCAATTCGCGCAAGCTGCTTGTCAGTTAAGGCGTTGATGTTGTTGGTTTTTGGTTTGGGCGTTGCTTTAACTGTCTTTTCGGTTACTGATGCTTTGTGCTTAAAATTAAAAAACAGTCCAACGATAGTTCGACCTGCTTTTTTTTGCTCATATTTCACCTCAATATCCGTGTGTTTATTGACTTGCTTAACAGCAAAATCAAGCACATATTTTTTAAAATCACTCATGCGTGAGTATTTATTATCTTCAACGCCCAACTGCCGCCGAAATTCTTGCAACTCAAACAGTGGCGTTTTTCCAACCGATCGCCATTGAATTAATAGCTCGTATAAGCGAATGGCATAACTGCTGGTTAATTTTTTTACTTGAGCTAACTCATAACTGGTAAATTGCGCCTCAAGCCGAGTAATGAGCGGCACAACATCATGAGTAAATCTTAAATAGACAATTCCGGTATTTTTTTCATAGCCAATTTTATCGACCCAGCGACAATGAAAGCTGCGATCGTTGCCTGTTTTTGGGTTCTTATCATGGTAAGTCACATAACGATCAAACAGCCCCTTGCAGGCTTCTTTCATCACGGTGTAAGCCGTTTCGTTATTAACGCCAAAGTTTTTAGCATAGTTGTGCGAATGAATCCGCAATAAGCTGTCTGCGTGAATGCCTGTATTTGATTCGCGGGCTTCAATAATCGCCAGTAAAATTAAACGCTGCTCAGCCAAATCTAAGGTATAGCTTGCCTGAATAAGTGCGTTGTCCTTAACTACCATTTCGCCCATAAAGCTAGTCTCATCAATAAAAATAGCTAATAAATATATATTTAAAGTGCCTGATAGTCAATCTCTCTTAATATGCGACAAACCTCGTTATATC